>NZ_CZPZ01000030.1 GCF_001458775.1 Candidatus Nitrospira nitrificans | reverse complement strand
TGTATAAGTCAAGACTTCATCGGACAGACAGCGAGTCCTCACCGGGTTTACGCCGCTAGGATTTTTTCCTTCGCCAAGGGCACACTGTCCAGGAACGTGTGCATCGGGGTCTTGCCATAACACCAACGGCCTTGATGTGGTCGCTGCTGGTTGTATTCGTCCATCCAGACATCGAGATCGGCCTGCAACTCCTCCAGCGTCCGATAGATCTTCTTCCGGAACGCGACGCGATAGAACTCGTTCAACATCGTCTTGTGGAAGCGCTCGCAGATCCCATTCGTTTGGGGATGCCGTGTCTTGGTCCGGGTGTGATCAATGTTCTCCACGGCCAGGTACAGTTCATACTCATGGCGCTCAGGTGCCCCACAGTACTCGGTCCCGCGGTCGGTCAGGACGCGGTTCAGCGGGATTTCGTGCGCTTCGAAGAACGGCAGCACCCGATCATTCAGGAGATCGGCAGCCGTGACCGGCATTTTCCGGTCATACAGCTTCGCGAACCCCATCTTGCTGTAGGTGTCAATGAACGTCTGCTGATAGATGCGCCCGACGCCCTTGAGCGTCCCTACGTAGAAGGTGTCTTGGGCGCCGCAGTAGCCCGGACACTCGCTCTCGAATTCGCCATGCGCTTCTTTGTCCGCCTTCGCCTTCTCCAGCGCCACGACCTGAGCCTCTGTGAGCACCAGCCCCTCTTGGGCCACCTTCGCCTCCAGCGCCTTCAACCGTTTCCGCATCGTCTCCAGGTCATGCCGGAGCCAGATACACCGGACGCCCGCAGGGGAGATCGTGAGTGCCTGTTTGCGGAGTTCATTGGCGACGCGTAGTTGCCCCCAGGCGGGTTGCTCGATCGCCCTCTGCACAACCGCCTGCTCCACCTCCGCCGACACGCGATTCTTCAGGAGGGGCTTCTGGCGGGAGATCTCCTGCAGCGCCGCCTCACCGCCGGTCTCATAGAGCTCCTTGAACCGATAGAAGCTGTCGCGGCTATACCCCATCAGTTGACAGGCCTTCGACACATTGCCCAATTGTTTCGCCAATTCCAACACGCCAACCTTCGCCCGGATAATTTTCTGTTCGGTGGTCATCGTCCGCACTCCTTTCGTGAAGGCGAGGACTCTACCGGACTGTCAGATTAAGTTCTAGCACTTACA
>NZ_CZPZ01000029.1 GCF_001458775.1 Candidatus Nitrospira nitrificans | reverse complement strand
ATTGTTTCGCCAATTCCAACACGCCAACCTTCGCCCGGATAATTTTCTGTTCGGTGGTCATCGTCCGCACTCCTTTCGTGAAGGCGAGGACTCTACCGGACTGTCAGATTAAGTTCTAGCACTTACAGCTAATCAGAGCTCGAGGATGTCAGGCGGTAGATTACTCAGCGGTGGAACTCCCAGCCAGTATTCTTGAGACAGAATACGGACCGGTGGCAATTCTCCACGTTGATCTTGCTCCATACTTACGAGATTGTGTACATATTATCAATGGGTTATGCTGTAGTAAGAATAACAGAACATGCTAGACTAGAATGAGTGTCGCATGGAGAGTGGGGGGTAATTGAGTTGAAAACAATATCTTGATGAGTATAAAATTGCGTATCCGTGAGAAAAAGGGAAGGCGAATTGAGAAGAGCACTGTCTCTGATTTTATAGTAGAGGGAGGGATGCACCATGGCTAGTAACGAGCGCGGGTATGATATTTCGCAGTGGTACGATTCGAAGCCGGTGAAGATCGGCTGGTTGGCGATGCTGGGGATCGGCGTGTTTTGGGTGCTGTACCAGCGGACGTTTGGGTACTCGCACGGCCTGGACTCCATGACGCCGGAGTTCGACTCGGTATGGATGGGGCTGTGGCGGTTCAACATCCTGGCGAACGCCGTGTTCTTTGCCGTGTCGATCGGCTGGATCTGGGTGACGCGGGACCGGAACCTGACGAACCTGGACCCGAAACTGGAGTTGAAGCGGTACTTTTACTGGATGGGGTGGTTGGTGTGCTACATCTGGGGCGTGTACTACGCGGGCAGCTACACGTTGGAGCAGGATGCGGCGTGGCACCAAGTGATCATCCGGGACACGAGCTTCACGGCGAGCCACATTGTGGCGTTCTACGGGACGTTCCCGTTGTACATCACGTGCGGTGTGTCGAGCTATCTGTATGCGCAGACGCGGTTGCCGCTGTACAGCCAAGCGACGTCGTTCCCGTTGGTGGCGGCGGTGGTGGGGCCGATGTTCATTCTGCCGAACGTGGGGTTGAACGAGTGGGGCCATGCGTTCTGGTTTGTGGATGAGCTGTTTGCGGCGCCGTTGCACTGGGGCTTCGTGACGTTGGGCTGGTGCGGGTTGTTCGGGGCGGCGGGCGGGGTCGCGGCGCAGATCGTGAGCCGGAGTCGGCAAGCTGGCGGGCACGATCTGGAACAACGCGCCGAAGACGATTCTGGATCCGTTCCCCAGTCAG
>NZ_CZPZ01000028.1 GCF_001458775.1 Candidatus Nitrospira nitrificans | reverse complement strand
TGCCCTTCCCCCGATTTCACAGACACCTCCCTAAGTGGGAGAATGAGGAAATCGGAGGACAGTATGAGCTCGAAGACACGACGGTCGTATACGGAGGCGTTCAAAGAAGAAGCGGTGCGCTTAGTCCGGGAGTCAGGACATCCCGTTGCACAGGTGGCGCGGGATCTGGGGATTGCGGACCATCTCCTCTACCGGTGGCGCGCGGAGCAACAGCAGGCTGAGGGGTGTGGACAGACCCGGCACTCTCTCCGGGCCGAACAGGCGGAACTGATCCAGCTCCGGCGGGAAAATGCTATTTTGAAGCAGGAGCGGGATTTTTTAAAACGTGCGGCGGCGTTCTTCGCGAAGGAGTCGCGATGAGATACCGCGTGATCCACGAACACGACCGTCGCTATCCGATCCGCTTAATGTGCCGTGTCCTCGCCGTCTCGGCAGCGGGCTATTACGCGTGGCGATCACGGCCTGAAAGTGCCCGGTCCATCCAGACGCGTATACTGCGCTCAGCCATTCGGGTGATCCACCAGGAGTCGCGGGAAACGTACGGCAGTCCCCGGATCTGGGACGCCTTAGTCAAACAGGGGCACCGCGTTGGCGAGCATCGCGTCGCTCGGCTCATGCGCCAAGACGGTATTCGGGCGAAGACCGTGACGAAGTGGCGCGCCACCACCCAGTCCCAGCATCAGTTCCCGGTGGCCGCGAATACTCTGGATCGGGCCTTCACGGTTGAAGCTCCTAATCGAGTGTGGGCCGGAGACCTGACCTACGTCTGGACACGGGAGGGCTGGCTCTATCTGGCGGTTCTACTCGATCTGTATTCACGCCGGGTGGTCGGCTGGGCGATGGGCCAGCGATTAACGGGTGAGTTGGCGGAGCAGGCCCTCCTGATGGCCGTGATGAACCGAATTCCCAGGGTAGGGCTCCTGCACCATTCGGACCGCGGCAGTCAGTATGCCGCGACGAGCTACCAGCACCGACTCGCTGAGTATGGCCTTATTCCCAGTATGAGCCGCAAAGGCAACTGCTGGGACAACGCGTGCGTCGAAAGTTTCTTTGGAACGCTCAAGCGGGAGCTCGTGTACCATCGGCACTATGCCACCCGAGACGAAGCCAAGAAGGAGATCTTCGAATACATCGAGGGGTTCTACAATCGGCAGCGTCGGCACTCAACCCTCGGCTATCACTCCCCAGCTGAGTATGAAGCGCGGGCAGCAGTCGCGTAACCACGTGTCCATGAAATCGAGGGAAGATCA
>NZ_CZPZ01000027.1 GCF_001458775.1 Candidatus Nitrospira nitrificans | reverse complement strand
ATTGTTTCGCCAATTCCAACACGCCAACCTTCGCCCGGATAATTTTCTGTTCGGTGGTCATCGTCCGCACTCCTTTCGTGAAGGCGAGGACTCTACCGGACTGTCAGATTAAGTTCTAGCACTTACAATTGAAAATTTGAATGGCAATTTGCGCTTAACGGGAGACTCTGTGAGCTTCAAAGATCTCCTTGCGATTGACCTCCTAACCACGATCCGCTATGAAGTAAGGACGAAAAGACGAGTGGTGCGAGGGCTCGAGCCTTTGGTGGGCGACTGGCGAAGAGCTAATAGTTAACATAATATATCTTATCGGACTATGATGTTTGAGTTATTTGGCCGCGTACATAAAGAACTTTCCATTACCGGACATGCGTTCTATGAAACGATTCTCTCTCTTTCTGAACTGGTCAATCGAAAGGTTCAGATCATTCGTCTCCATTGGCTGGCTTCCACATTGCTTCAGCAGATCGACGATGTCACGGCCAAAGTCGGCCAACAAATTGTCGCGCAGGTCTCTGATCGACTTCAGGATCAGAGTCCCCCTGCTTCAGTCGTTGGCGTGATCGATCAGACACTAGCCGATGCCATTTTCCACGTTCAAGAGTTAAAGCGATCCTTGATATTTGTCGATGCCCAGATTCGTGAGCTCAAAATGGAGACGGCCCAGGAGAACCTGCTTTCTCTACAACGCGACTTGGCGCTTCGTTCGGGAGGGATTGAACGGCTGACTGTCGTTCGTGGCGCGGCTGCGGCCGGACAGCCGCTCAGCGCGCTTCCACGGAGTTCCTCCGCTTACGTGGCCACCGTGTTGCGAGGGCCTTTTCTATTGGCTCCCACGAGCGATCTTCACTTCCGACCGGGCGACATCGTAGTATTGATCGGTGCTCAAATGGAACTCGATCAACTCGTCTCATGGTTTACCGGCCAGCGTCCCCCCTCACCACGTCCTTCACAAGACCGGCGTAGGAGAGTGTAGATAGCAAGTGAAGTTGTCCGGTTTTTGTAGCACAGAATCTGTCCGAGACTTTCCTCGAATATTTCCACTGTGCCGAAATTATTTCGCACACCGTTGCTCTGAGCACGACGATTGTCTGGGTACCCGACTCCTGGGTCGGGCTTTGGCAATCGGGGGAAGCCGGGTGGGCTCACGCAATTGCCCCGTCGCATCGTAGCGCGCCACACACCGGGGGCCGTGCAACACCGCCAGCGCGCCCTCCGGATATGCATGAATCCAGACGGTGACCTTCACATAATGGAAGCGGTGCGGGTCAGGTGGGATCTGGAGCCTCCGGCCTTGAGAGCGCACCGTGTTGTCATTCGCGACGACCCGTTCTTCTTGCACACACAGAATCTCCGCAAGGTTCGTCCCGATCCACGGGACCAAGGCCGTCCCCGACTCTGCCGCGGGAACCGCAAACCGCTGGTGGTAGGCCGGGACAAACTGCTCGGTGAGATACCGGTTGGCTGCGGCCATCGTGGTGATCCCCGCCAAGGCCAACTCTTTCGGCAGCCGATCTTGCAGGGTGCGGAAGACGCGCTCCGACCGACCCCGGGCTTCCGGGGAATAGGCGGGAATCAGCGTGATACCCAGCTGCTGTAAGGCGCGGTGCACTTGCGTCGGGCGTGTCTTGTCGCCCCGCCCCCCAGCCGCCTCAGTGTACCAGTAGTGCGAGCCCCGATCGGTATATAGGGAACTGAACAGCCCCTTCGCCTCAATGACCTCCCCCAGGCCCTGGAAACTGCTCATGGTTCCCTCTTCTTCACCGAAGAAGGCCGAATAGATCTCGCTCGTCGCGTCATCCACGGTCACAATCAGATCCCACTGAGAGCCCACCACCCACTCATGCGTGGACCCATCTTGATGCAGCATCATGCCGGGCATCGGTTTGCGAGGCCGCTTCTTGCGATGCGCCCCACGCCGGGGCGCCCGCGCCACGGGTCCCGCCCGTTGCAATCGGTTCTTGGTCCACGTAGAGGACCGGGTCCCGCCATGCTCCGCGTGCCAGCGTTCATGGAAATGTTTGACGGTCCAGCCCGTGTAGCGGCTCTCATACAGCTGCACCATCTGCAGGGCCTCATCGATGGGGACCGCCCGGGCAGAGGCCCGACCCAGCCGTCGACCCTCCAGCCCCTCGATCCCCTCCGTTTCATAGCGCGTACTCCACCGACGGAAGGTCCGTTCTGTTACGCCCAAGAGCTCCGCCGCTTCCACCATCGTCAGTTCTCGGCGCTGTCGCCGG
>NZ_CZPZ01000026.1 GCF_001458775.1 Candidatus Nitrospira nitrificans | reverse complement strand
GAATACATCGAGGGGTTCTACAATCGGCAGCGTCGGCACTCAACCCTCGGCTATCACTCCCCAGCTGAGTATGAAGCGCGGGCAGCAGTCGCGTAACCACGTGTCCATGAAATCGAGGGAAGATCAATCGTCCACGATCTCCATCGAGCGAATGTCCGCAAGCGCCGCATGGTCAAAGAATCCCATGACGGCCCAGGCCGAATACTGACGCCTGATCTCTCCGTTCAATGAGGCATGCAGCTTCTCTTACACGGAAGCTTCGTGGCGATGCCAGCATTCCACACGAATCCCGTCGATCGTGAAATCAGTGCCGCCCTCCACGAACGGGTCGTCACATCCCCATGAGCTCACCTCGCAGGCATTCGGCAGCATGGTCGAGACCAAAGCCTCCCGGCCTGGACGCGAGCGGACAGTCATCGAAAAGAGATATACGTCCAAATCAGACCACCGATCAGCGGATCCCTTGGTTCGTGATCCGCCGATAGCAATACTGACGCTGCCGTCACAGAGCCGATGCAGCATGGGAAGCATCGCTGTCACGAGCGGGTCCGTAGTCATACGAGACGCTTCCTCATAATCACGACCTCTCTATTTCGAAAGATACACGACTCCATTGCTGGCCACCCATGCCATAGTCCGAAGTCGCGGGTCAGTGCTTGCCGGCGTGCAAAACCCAGAACAGCCCCGCCTCGCGGTATTCGCCTGCAATATCACTAGTGAATTTCCGCCACGACCATTCCCGCTTCTTGAAGTGGGACCTGTGCGATGACGGTTCCCTGCGGATCAATCACGGCCGTTGGGCCATACGATATACGCTGGTCCCGTTCGCCCGTGACGTCAGACGATACGATCCACACACCATGTGCTTTGGCATGACGTGATCTCATTTCGTTATGACGAGTCTTCTATTCCTCCGCTACGTCACGCGGCAGCATGTTGTTGCATGGACATGCGAGCACTCTCACCCCTGAAGCCGCAGCGGATTCGACCGACTCGGAGACACTCAGGTCATGACAGATGTTGATCCCCACGTTGGTCCCTCGGACCTCGAATATGGGGGAACCACTTCCGCGCGCGAACACGCGTGCTTCACTCTCAAGCAGGTGGGTCTTCCTATAGTGAGCGATGACCCTCCCGCCTTGTAGCGCCAGTGCCGAATTGAAAGCAACGCGACCAGCTTTTTCGATCAGACCGAAGACGATGACAGGCTGGACGGCGCTCAAAGATCTACGCGTGTCATCAATGATGGGCGAGCCGAGCTCCACAGCGACACCGGCGATGTGTTCCGGACGAATGTCGTAGCCCTGAAGAAAGCACTCGGGGAAGCAGACGAGATCGGCGCCGCGACGTTCCGCCTCGAGCGAGTACACGCTCATCAGTGATAGGGCGCGAGTCACATCGCCATGAACTTCCGGCAGCTGGCACGTGGCGATTCTCATTCACCCCTCACACTTCGCGCATGGCCGCCTCTTCACACGACTCGCCTGGTTCCAACGCGCCGGTGATGCCCTGCCGGAAGTCCGGCAATGCGAGCTCGAGCATCGCTACTCGGTGAAACAACAAATACAAGCGCTGACCTCCGGCTTGGCTAACCGGAAAACCGGTGCGGATACGGCAAGTTCACGCCGATGTTTCGCCGATGATGCCAGACTTGGCCTGTTGTGCTCAAAGATACGCTCAATAGCGTTGAGCTAGGGAAATGGGGACAGCTTCACGGTTATTCACGCTCAGTGCATACCCTGACGTGTTGCTGAAGTACGCTCAGGAGGAAGGCCACGACAAGTGGGGTCAAGAATGAAATGAGGTGTCATTAATGCGCTCACTTTTACAAGAGATCCCCATTTATGCCGGACAGGAGTTTCCCGATTAGTAGTACTCCAGCTTCAAAGACCCGATTATAGTAAGCGGCGCACCAGTATAGACCACTTCTCGGATGTCGAGTGTGCCCGTAAAGTATCGTTGGTCCAATACATTGGTAAAGTTGACGGCCGCAAGTAAATTGGTTCGGCTGAAGATTTCCGGCTTCCGATAATACACGGCTGCATCCATACGGACATACCCTGGGAGCTCGAATGGTGCCGCGCAATTGGCCGGATCCGTACATTGGAACGTCCCATTTCGTTTCCCTTGCGCGTACATACCCACTCCGGCACCGAGGCCTTTGAGCGGACCTTCCTGGAGAAAATACGTCGTCCAGAGGCTGCCTTGATGCAGAGCGGAATTGTTGAGCCGGCTTCCTTCAAGAAACATCAGATCTTTGGTGATCCGAGCGTCAATGTAAGCATAGTTGGCGATGATATCCCAGCCAGGCAAAAGTCTTCCCGCCACATCGAATTCGATGCCTTGACTGCGCTGTTCACCGGTTAGCACGGAAAATTCGAATCCGTTAAGAGGATCGGTCGACAAGACGTTTTTCTTCTTGATGTGAAAGGCGGCAACGCGTGCCCGTAATCTGTCCTCGAAGAATTGAAATTTGACGCCGCCCTCATAAGCCTTGCCTCGTTCTGGATCGAACAACGTCCCGGCGAAGCTCCTGGTTCCACCCGCTTGTGGGGAAAACGACTCTGTATAGTTGGCGAACAATGCTATGGGTTTCCACGGTTGATAGGTAACGCCGACGGAGGGGCTGAAGGCGATATCCGATTGGTTTTGCTCAGTCTGAGTAGGATCTATATCCGTCGGACGAACAGTACGAATCTGTTTGAAGTAGTCGAATCGTCCTCCACCGTGCAGGTGAAGATTATCAAGAAGGCTGATGTGATCGCCAAAATGGAGTTATATTGAAGTCCGTTGAATTTTGAATGAGGGGCTCCTGCCGTGGAATACTCTACGGGCACACAGGAAAGGAGCCACCGATGAGGCGGGAGACCAGACAACGGAAACAGGTGTTGGCAGGATTGCGAGCGATGACGGGTGAGGACCGAATGCTGGGGACCCTGGTCCGTGTCATTCACTCCGGGAAACAAGCGTTGGATGCGGTGATGCTGGAGATGGGACGGATGGTGGGTGAGAGTATCATGCTGATGGAGCGCGAGGAGATCGCGGGACCGGACTACCATCCGACGGACCCTGCTCTTCAAAAGTGGGCGCATGAGGACGGCTCGATCTTCCTGGGAGACCAGAAGGTCAAGGTGACGCGCCCCCGCTTGCGGCACGTGACGCAGGGAGAGCTGACCCTGCAGTCCTATGCCCGGATGCGTGCGCCGGGGGCATTTTCGGAGGAACTGTTGGCGAAGATTCTCCGAGGCGTGTCGGCGCAGCGCTACGCGGACACCGTGATCGAGGCCGCAGGGGCGTTCGGCGTGTCCGCCTCCTCGGTCTCTCGCAAGCTCGTGGAGCTGACCGCGACGAAACTGAAGGCGTTCCAACAACGATCTCTGGCCGACGTCACGCCATTTGCCCTCTTCCTCGACACCATCCACCGAGGGGGCGAGGCGTTTCTCGTCGCCCTGGGGGTGGACCAGGGTGGGGAGAAGAAGGCCTTGGGGTTCTGGCAGGGCTCTTCAGAAAATCACGAGATCTGTGAGGCGCTGTTTGTGGACCTGGAGCGTCGCGGGCTGGTCCTCTCCCGCCGAATTCTGTTTGTCACCGATGGCGGCAGTGGGCTGATCAAGGCGCTTCGAGCCCGGTTCGGTAAGAAGCTGGTGCATCAACGCTGTGCTATTCACAAGAGCCGGAATCTACAGCGGCACCTGGCAAAGCCGTATCGGGCAGAGGCGCATCGGCGGCTGATGACGGCGTTGGAGCAGACCAGCTATGCCGACGCGAGGCGGATGCTGCAGGAGTTGGAGGCCTGGCTCCGAACCAAAAACGAATCAGCGGCCACATCGCTCCGGGAAGCCTTTGAGGAATTATTGACCCTGCATCGGCTGAAGGTGCCGCCCCTGCTGCGCAAGACGCTCATATCCACCAATCCAATCGAGAGCATGTTCTCGCTGGTCCGGCACAGTGAGCGGAACCTCAAGCGAATCCGCGGGAGTGTGATGCTTCAGCGGTGGCTGGGGACCGTGCTGCTCTGCTGTGAGCAGCGGTTCCGGAAGGTCAAGGGCTATGCCGAGATTACGCAGATCAGGGCCACAATTGAGACCGAGCAGACAGAGGCGGCCTCTGTGCCGAGCAAGAAGGCAGCCTGACAAGAGCCATAACCATGGAGCGACTCAGAACATTTTCAACGGACATCTTGATAATTCC
>NZ_CZPZ01000025.1 GCF_001458775.1 Candidatus Nitrospira nitrificans | reverse complement strand
AGCGCCTGCGCTTCGGCGAGCAGCACGGGGAGGGCCCCGAGAGTCAGTCCGAAGACGAACTGGCGCCGGTTCATACAATCAGCCGCCGTGCGGCGAACGGGCAGCATCAGCGGCGGCGCGAAGCGCCGTCCGCTGCATGCTGTTGTTATGCGGCTGCATCGAGCTACTCGTCGTCAATGTCGAAGAACTCTTCATCGATGTCCAAAAGATAGAGCGGGAGTTTGCGCACACCGAGCCCGCGCTCAACCATGAGATCTGCAATCGCCTGAGCGTCAAGGAGGAGGATTGTGATCGCCCCCTTCTTGTACGATGCATCGGTTGCATCCTTGGAGAAGCGGCTCGTGGTTAGGAACACACCATGGTCATACTCGCCTTGAATCGCCCCTCGGAACCGATCTATCTCCGGTCTGCCGACAGGGTTCTCCGTCCAGCGCTTGGCCTGAAAAGCCGAGCGAATGCTGATCGCCCCCTGCCGGAAGTCGCCGTGGCCGTCGATTCCTCCGTCTTGGCTCCGCCGAGTGACGTCAACGTTGCGAAACCCCAGGTGCACGAGGAGTTCCTTGCAGAAGTGTTCGAAGGCGCGGGGGGTTAGGTCCCGAAGTTCGGCAACAAGTCGTGACTTGATCTCCTCAACGTTTGTGTTGACGAGGTCCCGAAGGCTCACGGCGCTACGACCTTCGGAGACAGCCCTGGGCTCTGTCGCACCTGCTGGCGTGGCGGCGTCCGCCTCCAATCGAGCCCGGCCAGCTGCTGTGATCTTCCAAATGCCACGCTGCGAGCCGTCAACCTGGCCGATGTCAACGAGTCGCTGGCGCACCCATTGTACGAGGTTGGACCACTTTCGAGTCGAGGGGTAGTTCTCAAGACGCTCTTCCTGCTCCTCCGGCGTGAGCTCAGGAAAATGGGCGGCCACACGCGTGTACACGTCGCGCGGTCGCGCCTCGCCCCCCTGTTCAGCGAGCACCCGCAGGAGCGGAATCTCGATCTGCGCTTGTCTAGGAAAGGGCATCGGAGTTCCTCATCACTTTGGCCGCATAACGTCGCGTATCAGCCGCGGTGCGCCCTGCGCGCCGTCGGCTGCATGCGCTTGTTCGGCGAGTTGGTGGCAAGCTGAATGTTTGAATGGCGTAAACGAGAGCGACACTCCTATTCAATTCAACTCGCTGCGGGGACCAGCCGGGCATCTCGTAGCACGGCGACCGAATTCGAACGTAGCGGCTCGGGGAACACGTCGAACAACCTGGCGAGCGTTCCCGGTTCGAACCCAGGCAGGATGGCGGCCAGGCGCTTCACCTGGCGCTCGGCTTCCGCGATGTTGCCGCGCTTGCACTCGGCGACGATGAGAAAGGCGTAGCTCATTGGATAGCGTGGCGGGGCGCTCTCGATCGCCTTGTGCGCCCAGGCGACCGCCTCGTCATACTGGCCGAGCCCGAGGCGCGCGATTACCACCGCCATCTGCGGCAGGTAATTCGTGGAATCGAGCGGGCTCAGACGCAGCGCGCGGGTCGCGTTCTCGATCGCCGGCTCGGGCTCACCGGACATGGCGAGCACCAGGGCCCGGTAGCCATATGCGAACGCCGAGTTGGCGTTGAGCGCTACCGCTCTATCCAGGGCGGCGCGCGCGGCGGCGACATCCTGGTCGGTGACCAGCAGGATGAACCCAGCGTGGGCGAGCACGCTACTGTCGTCGCCGGCCACTTCCAGCGCGCGCCGAGCGTGGGCGACCGCCTTCAGCCGCATCTGTTCGCGCTCGGCCCCGCCGGCAGAGCGGAGGATCTGGCCATACGCGATCGCCATGAGGGCGTGGGCATAGGGGTAATCCGGAGAGAGGCGCAACGCCTCAGCGAGCGGCTGGACTGCCGTGGCGGCCTCGGCCGCGGAGTTGGCGAGCAGCAGCGGCATGGCGCGGAGCAGGTGATCGTAGGCGTCCAGGCTGGCCGGGGGCTTGCGCCGCGCGCGCTCGATCTCCGCCTGACGCAACGTCGGCTGAAGCGCGCCGACCACGTTTTCGGTGATGCGGTCCTGGACGTCGAACACGTCCTCGAGCGCGCCGTCGAAACGGTCGGCCCATAGGTGGGCGCGGGTAGCGGCGTCGATGAGCTGGCCGGTGATCCGGACGCGGTTGCCCGCCTTGCGCACGCTGCCTTCGAGTACGTAGCGCACTCCCATCTCGCGCGCCACCTGCTGGATATCGACGGCGCGGCCCTTGTAGACGAAGCTCGAGTTGCGCGCGATCACGAACAGTTCCCTGAACCGCGACAGGGCGGTGATGATGTCCTCCACCATGCCGTCGGCGAAGTACTCCTGCTCCGGGTCGCCCGACATGTTGGTGAAGGGCAACACCGCGATGCTGGGTCTTTCCGGCAAGGCAGGCGGGGCGTCAGGAACGGCGTCGGTCGGCCCAGCAACCGCAGAGGTATCGTCACGGACATAATACGTCTTCACCGGATAGAGGAAGTTCTTCACCGCCCTCTCGCCCTGGTCCTCGAAGCGCGCCGCCACCCTCCCTCGGGTGACCGCATGGACCGCGTCGGACACAGCGATGCCTCCCGGTTCGGCCAGTGCCTCCAGCCGCGCAGCCATATTCACCCCGGCACCGTATACCGTGCCGTCGGCCTTCTCGATGACGTCTCCCAGATGAACGCCGATGCGGAATTGCATCCGTTGGTCTTCGGGAACGCCGGCCGAATTTGCCGCGAGCTGCTTCTGCACCGCGAGCGCAGCGTTCACGGCCTCGGCCGCGGACTCGAACACGGCAAGTACCGAATCCCCCACCATGTCGACGACACGGCCCAGCCGACCTTCGATCTCGGATCTGAAGATGGCGCGTCCGGCGTCCAGCGATGCGACTGTCCGGCGCTCATTCGCCGTCATCAGTCGAGAGTAGCCGACGACATCCGCAGCCAGGATGACGGCCAGGCGCTGCCTACCCTCGGAACTGCTCATCCGACTTCCAATCGCATCGCGTTAGTTCTTCCGGATAGCCTTCGTTTCCGGCATGACCTGCTCGGCCCCGGCGCTACCTTACTGTTCCTTGAACCGTTCGCCTCAAGGCGCCGAACGCGCCGGTGAGCGGCGCGGCCGCCCGACCGGGCACCACCACGAGCCGTTCCCCGCGCCCGCTCCACTGGCGGGTTCGACGCCACGGAGCTGTTCACTCAGCGACCCCCTGCCGTCACGCGACGCGCGGCACTGGCCCGTTGCCACGTGGCCGTCGGACCGCACGCTGCGCCGACGATCTGCCTGGCGACGCCGCCCGGCATCAGATCCGTGTTCTTCGCTACCCACGGCGGGCTAGGGATCGCAACGGGTCACCCCGATGCTGCGCCACCTCGATCGCCGAGCCTTGTCTCGGCCGGGTCGATCTGCCTCTCCTCGATGCCACCGGTCGTCCGATGTCTTCAATGCCGCCACACCGTCGCTGCCCTCGGGCGCGAGACTCGATCGCCGTGCGGCGAACGCCGCGGTGAGCGGCGCGCGAAGCGCGTCCGCTCCACTGCGAGGTTATGCGTCCCTTCTGCGTCGCCACGCGTGAGGATCCCGGGCTCCATGGAAAACGCCGTACACGACGATGTGACGCGGCTCGATCTCGTAGAAGATGGCGTACGGGAACCGTCGAACGAGCGCCCGACGCATGGTCTGATCGACGAGCATAAACGCCTTCGGATGACGTTGGATGGTTGTGACACACGCGTTGACAGCCGCAAGGAAGGCGGCGGCACGATTGGGCGCTTGCCTGTGATACCAGAGGTGAGCTTCGTCGAGATCAAGCTCCGCCTCGGGCGTGAGGCGAAGTCGCTTCACTTACGGCGTCGAAGCCTAGCACGTATCTGCGTCCACGACCTCGCGGCTGACGGATTTCGCGCGTGGGCGCGCCGCCGCCGCTCGAGTTCCTTGCGCTGAGCGTCAGTCACCGGAACCGCCTCGGGTGTCTCGATGAGGCTGTCCCAGATGTCTTCGAGCAGCTGTAGCCGATCGGCCACGCTCAGCGACTGGATCTCCTTGCGGACGGTGCTCATGGCCGCATTCTCCGCTTCTGGTTCTGCGACAGCAAGCCCTCGTCAGTACGCATAACGCGCACGCTCAGCGGCCGGAGCGCGAGCATCGCGAGCGCCCGGTCCGCTGGAGCGTGTGGTTCGGCGAGTCATACGAACATGCGCCACAAGTTTGCGAGAATCGGAACCAAGAGAAACCAGCCCAAGAAGCGGAGGGCCGCTTGCGTACGGGTCAGCGGGACATTCTCACGAAGGCTCTCGAGAGCCTTGAACGCACCGACGCCTGCTACCGCGGCAGCAATGGCGGATCGCAGAATGTCGCCAAGGACCCAGCCGCCAGTGCCGAGGATCAGGAACCTGGGAGTTCCGAGCCAGACAGTGTTCGCGATCATGAGCTGCCACGGGAGCCATAACCACAACCAGTGCCGCCACGACACTCCGAGGACTCGACCCCCTGAAAGATCCTCTTCCTGTACCGGACAGCGGCTGCCGTAGAAAGCAAGAGGAACCGCCAAAGCGAAAGCTACCGCCGCGCCGAGCTGGCGGCCGGCGGGCACCGAGGCGGCTGGCGGAAGGAGTCCCAACACCAGAATCAGAGTCGAACCAAGGGCACCTGCGAGGATCCCGATGATCACCCGGCGCGAGACGTAGCTGGCGAGAAAGGCCATGGCGGCCGCTGCGACGCCTTCCACGGCCACTGCGAGTATCGGCGAGTCGGCAAGCAGGTCCTCGTCAACGCGCAAGGCGTAACTCAGGCCCTTGTAAACGCCAGTGACCACGGCACCGCCGTATACGAGGGCGAAGACAACCGCTGCGAACTGCCGACGGAGAGAGATCACACGTGTCCTCCCATCATCGGCGCCGCCGATGTTCGGCGACGTCGAAACTGGAATCCTCGCTGCTGTGTGACAATCTCAAACCTCGTGAAAGCGGGACGGGCTTTGGTGATCGTGACCCCTTCCGCCCGCTCCCCAAGCGAACGCCTCAGCTCATTTTCTGAGAGGTTGCAACGGCTACCTGCGACGACCTCCCTGAGTTCGAGCTCGGCGCCGAACGGCCAGAAGTGGTGCCCTCCCTGCTCGACGGCCTGGTCCAGCCGCACAATGCGGCGAATCTCCTCTTCGTACTGCCAGTGCGCGAACTTCGTATGAAACAGGGTCCCAGGATCACTACTACTTGCGCCTTGCTGAAGAAGGCCAGCGAGTGGTGCACGTGTCTTCAGATACGTAACGCTCTTCAAGAGATGGTCCGGCACATCGAAGCCCAGGCAGATGCCTCGGTGCTTGTCCGCGTAGTGGCTCCAGAGAACTGGGTTCCTCCAAGTTCTGCTGAAGCAGAGGACGCCATACTGAGCCATGGCCCTCGTCCTCCAAGCAGCAAACCGCCGTCGCGTAATTCGATCGGAGAGCTCTACGCTCAAGAGCTCAAATGGGTCATTGAGATCGGAGAAGCAGGCAACCTTCAGGCGACCACGCTTCAGGTCGTCAATCGCGTAGCTGGCGGACAAGAGATGGTAGACTCGCACTCTATTCCCCGCTAAGTCGCCGAACGCCGGCAGTGAGCGGCGGCGGCGAGCGGACGCGAGCCAGCCGTCCGCTCCAGTGCCATGTTCGACGCCCCATCGAGGTGGACGCTCACTCGATGACCTTATCTGCGCGCAGCAGTAACGACTGGGGGAGTTTCAGACCGAGTCCCTTCGCGGTCTTGAGATTGATGACCAGCTCAAACTTGGTGGGCTGCTGGATGGGGAGGTCGGCAGGCTTGGCGCCCTTGAGAATGTTGTCGACGTAGATCGCGATGCGGCGATAGATGTCTTGTGAGTCGTGGCCGTAGGACATCAGGCCTCCGCCCTCGACGAATTCGCGGTAGGAACCTATGCTCGGCAGCCTGTTTCTCGCCGCGAACTCGGCGATGAGGCGTCGGTGTGGATAGTGAGTCGCGTCCTGCGAAATGATCATCCCGTCGAGACCCTCTCGGGCGATGAGGTCGAAGGCGCGCCTGTAGTCGTTGGGGCCGGGCTCGGCCAGAAGTAAGGCCAGTCCGCGTGCCCCCGCTGCAGCACGCGCGCTCCTGCCTCCGGGCCCGTCCCACTCCGCTCTGGGACCGAGATAGGCCACCCGGCGGAGTTTGGGGACAGCCTCCCCGAGCAACTCCACCAGCTTGCCCTGCAGGTTCGGGCCTGTGTCGTTCGTCAGCCCAGTAGTGTTCCCACCGGGTCGCGCCAGACTGGCGACGAGCCCTTCTTCAACAGGAGCGCGACTGAACATGACGATCGGTACCGTCGTTGTGACGCGCTGCGCTTGGCGCGTCATCTCAGGGGTCGCGGTCACGAGCACATCCAGGTTGAGGCGAACCAGCTCGGCCACGACCTCGGAAGAGCGCTCCATCTTGCCCTCCACGGACCGGAGCTCCAGGATGAGGTTCTGCCCCTCCAGGTAACCCCGATCGCGCATCTCCCGCCGGAAACCGCTGTTGAAGGGGTGAGTTGGGTCGCTCGCGATACCGGTGATAGGTGTTATGGCGACGAGGCCCACCCGGAAGACCTTGCCCAGCGCCTGCGCTTCGGCGAGCAGCACGGGGAGGGCCCCGAGAGTCAGTCCGAAGACGAACTGGCGCCGGTTCATACAATCAGCCGCCGTGCGGCGAACGTTCAGCATCAGCGGCGGCGCGCAGCGCCGTCCGCTGCATGCTGCTGTTAGGCAGAGGGTCATCGTGTTGACAGCCGTCGCAGCACATTTCTGTATTTATTGATGAACCCATCGACGATTGCCTGCGAGTCGTAAAACGTACCGCTATCGACTCCGTCTTCCTCCGTGAGCTTGCAGATTCTACGGACAAGCTTGAGGTCTTTCATAGATACGAACGTCCCCTCGTCCCGATACCCGATGGTGCCGATCCTCTTCCGAACTTCCCGTGGAGATCTGAGGAATCTCTTCTCCTCGACAATCTTGTAGACATCAGCGGCATTGCCCTTGCCCGCATGAGTCAGTTCATACTGAAAATGGCCAAGTCGCCGTCGAAGTTCCCGAAAGGTGATCTGTCTCTCGCCGCGTTGAGGCTTCACCGCGCGCCTTTTGATCCAGTTGGCGATCGCCTCAACCTCAGCGTCAGGAGACTGTCGACCTCGCTTCGGTACAGCCAGGTCATGGTTGGCAACCGCCAAGATCAACTTGAATAGCTCCTTCTGATTCGTGTCTTGGAGGGTAAGACCGTTCTGGTCCAGATGCACCAGCATGGAAACGAGGGCCGTCCTCTTGTTCCCGTTATGAAAGGCGTGGTTATTGCAGACGCCATACATCAGCGTTGCGGCGCTCTGGGCGGGCGTCTCGTACTTGAGCTTGCCGCCACCTCCAGTGTGCTGTCTCCCCACTGCCGACTCCAACAGGCCGAGGTCCCGCAGACCAGCGGGCGAGATCGGATCGTTCGCCTTCGCGAAGTCCGCGACGAGGATCTCGTGGATCCGGAGGACATCCTCTACGGACAGTGTGGAGAGCGTGGTCACCGTCAGCGGTTCTCCTTCTGCCTAACGCGCCGGTGAGCGGCGCGGCCGCCCGACCGGGCACCACCACGAGCCGTTCCCCGCGCCCGCTCCACTGGCGGGTTCGACGCCACGGAGCTGTTCACTCAGCGACCCCCTGCCGTCACGCGACGCGCGGCACTGGCCCGTTGCCACGTGGCCGTCGGACCGCACGCTGCGCCGACGATCTGCCTGGCGACGCCGCCCGGCATCAGATCCGTGTTCTTCGCTACCCACGGCGGGCTAGGGATCGCAACGGGTCACCCCGATGCTGCGCCACCTCGATCGCCGAGCCTTGTCTCGGCCGGGTCGATCTGCCTCTCCTCGATGCCACCGGTCGTCCGATGTCTTCAATGCCGCCACACCGTCGCTGCCCTCGGGCGCGAGACTCGATCGCCGTGCGGCGAACTATAAGTCTCCAGAACCATGTGGCGCGGTCACGTGCGGATATCCCCGTCGGATATCTGGAAGCACCGGACGCAACGCGAGCAGCCGCACGTCTTTCTCCACGCCACGTTGGCCGCCACCTGCGTGGCTAGGCGGCGGCAGATATCCCGGGCCAGGATATCGAATATCCCCGCCCCGTGTATCCTGCCGGGCGGCCGGGCGCATCCATGGTCGGCGTTTCTCCACCCAGAGCACCATGGCCACCGCGCCTGTCGGACCTCACAGCCCCGCCATCCGGTCGGCCGGGCTGCGCACGCCGGCGGGGCCGCGGTTCAGCACGTGGGTATAGATCATGGTGGTGCTGACATCCCGGTGGCCGAGCAGTTCCTGCACGGTGCGGATGTCGTGGCCATCCTCCAGCAGGTGGGTGGCGAACGAGTGGCGCAGGGTGTGGCACGTCGCGTGCCGGGGCAAGCCGGCGCGCGCCACGGCCATCTTGACGGCACGCTGCAGCACGGACTCGTGGAGGTGATGGCGGCGGCGCTGGCTGGTGTCGCGGTCGACGTAGACGCGGGTGGCCGGGAAGACCCACTGCCATCCCCACTCGCGGCCGGCGTAGGGGTACTTGCGGGCCAGGGCCGAGGGCAGCTCCACCCAGCCGGCGCCGCGGCGCAGGTCGAGGGCGTGCTGGCGCCTCACCTCCTCCAGGTGCGCGGCGAGGTCCGCCCGCACCACGACCGGGAGCATCGTCACCCTGTCCTTGTCGCCCTTGCCGCCGCGCACGACGATCTGGTGCCGCTCGAAGTCGATGTCCTGGACTCGCAGGCGCGCGCACTCGAGCAGGCGGAGACCGGCGCCGTACAGGAGCAAGGCCATGAGCCGGGGCGCTCCGCCCAGGCCGTCGAGGATGGCCTGGACCTCGCGGCGTCCGAGCACGACGGGCAGCCGGACGGGACGCCTGGCGCGGATGACCTCGTCGAGCCACGGGAGCTCCTGCCCGAGCACCTCCCGATAGAGGAAGAGCAGGGCGCTCACCGCCTGGTTCTGCGTGGATGCGGCCACCTGCCCCTCGACGGCCAGCGAGCTGAGGAAGCGCGTGACCTCGGAGGCGCCCATCTCGGCGGGGTGACGCTTGCCGTGGAACAGGATGTACCGGCGGATCCAGCCCACGTAGGCCTTCTCGGTGCGGCGGCTGTAGTGTCGCGTGCGGATGGCGGCCCGCACGCGGTCGAGCAGGCGCGGGGGCGGCGGCGGGACAGGCTCGCGCATCACCCACCGTCGCGTGGGCATCGACAGGTACTCGACGGTGGCCGTCACCATGGGTGGCGAGAGAATACGCCCGCGGCGCCCGAGGCGGCAAGCGGCCCCGGGCAGGGGCCTCGGGCAGCGGCACCTCAACGACAGTGGCCTCGGACAGCGGCCCCGGGCGGCGGCGGATCGGCGTGAGATCGCCGCCAGGCGCACCGCCTCACCCGAAGTCGTGCGACGGCGCGTGGTGGGCGAGGCGCGGGAGAGCGGCCACGCGCTGGGCCTTGACGGAGACGACGCCGTCCTGGCGCTGGAGGATGCCGTCCACCAGGAGCAAGGGCTCGGTGACGAGCACGAGCCGGTAGCGCTGGAAGAGGCCGGGCGTCACGATGACGTTGGCGATGCCCGTCTCGTCCTCCAGGCTCAGGAAGACGAAGCCCTTGGCCGTGCCGGGTCGCTGGCGCACGATGACGCTCCCCGCCACCCGCACACGACCGCCCGCGGCGCCGCGCGCGAGATCGCGAGCCCGGGTGACCCCGGCTCGCATCAGCTCCGCCCGCCGCATGGCCAGGGGATGGCGGCCGAGCGTCACTCCCGTGCCGCCGTAATCAGCCTCCAGGCGCTCGACCTCCGTCATCTCGCGCAGGGGGGAGGTCTCGGGCGCCGCCGCGCGCTCGCCCTCCACGAACAGCAGCCCCGCCGGCGCCCGCGCGAGCCGCCAGAGAC
>NZ_CZPZ01000024.1 GCF_001458775.1 Candidatus Nitrospira nitrificans | reverse complement strand
GTTCGCCGCACGGCGATCGAGTCTCGCGCCCGAGGGCAGCGACGGTGTGGCGGCATTGAAGACATCGGACGACCGGTGGCATCGAGGAGAGGCAGATCGACCCGGCCGAGACAAGGCTCGGCGATCGAGGTGGCGCAGCATCGGGGTGACCCGTTGCGATCCCTAGCCCGCCGTGGGTAGCGAAGAACACGGATCTGATGCCGGGCGGCGTCGCCAGGCAGATCGTCGGCGCAGCGTGCGGTCCGACGGCCACGTGGCAACGGGCCAGTGCCGCGCGTCGCGTGACGGCAGGGGGTCGCTGAGTGAACAGCTCCGTGGCGTCGAACCCGCCAGTGGAGCGGGCGCGGGGAACGGCTCGTGGTGGTGCCCGGTCGGGCGGCCGCGCCGCTCACCGGCGCGTTAGCCAGCGAAGCGAGGACAGGATATGAGCTACACCGCTCGGGTCGTAAAAGTCATGATCGCATCCCCCAGCGATGTGGCCAAGGAACGTCAGATCATACGCGACGTCGTCCAAGAATGGAACGCGGTTCATGCCGAGGATCGGAAGACTGTTCTCATGCCGATCGGCTGGGAAACGCACGCGACGCCGGCTATGGGCGATCGGCCCCAAGCGATCATCAACAAGCAGTTGTTGCGGACCTGCGACCTGCTTGTGGCGGTCTTCTGGGCGCGACTCGGCAGCCCGACGGGCGTGGCGGATAGCGGAACAGTCGAAGAGATCAACGAACACCTGGCTTCTGGCAAGCCGGCGATGATCTATTTTTCGGCGGTGCCTGTCCGACTGGATAGCGTGGACGAGCAGCAGTACGAGAAACTCCGGGCTTTCAAGGCTGATCTGCGCTCTCGTGGCCTCGTTGAGGAGTATGACGATCTGACGACATTCCGCACCCTCTTCGCCCGACACCTTGCGCAGCAGGTGATAGCAAGCTTCGGGGGCGGCGACCCAACCGGTGAACTTGATCGCCCTCCACCCGCAGCACGGATGCCTGAGCTTTCGGAGGCCGCGCGCGACCTGCTCTTAGAGGCCTTGCAGGATGCGAATGGCGCCATCATGCGGCTGACTACGATGGACGGTGCGCATGTTCAGACGAATGGCCGGGACTTCGTGGAACCCGGCAGCGCCCGATCTGCGGCACGATGGCGTGGCGCTGTCGATGAGCTGCACGGCCTGGGACTCAGCGAGGATCGCACCGGGAAGGGCGAGGTCTTTTTCGTAACCGATGCCGGATACCATGTCGGCAGTCTTCTCGGAGGCGGCCCTGGCTAACAAGCCGTTCCACCTGACGCCGGCCCTCGCTCCCTTCGGTCGCTCGGGCCGCCGCAGGTGAACGGCAGCGTTAGCTGCCACACCAACCCATGTGATGAAAGGAGAATCAATCATGAAACGCTTTGTAACCGCACTGACCACTGTTGCCTTCCTCTTTGTATCAGGCCCATCGGCAAATGCCTGCACTGGCATCATGCTGAGGACCGCCGACGGCAGCGTTGTGCACGGCCGGACCGTCGAGTTCGGAATCTTTATCGAAACTGATGTGGTGCTGGTGCCGCGCGGATACGCCTTCACCGGCCAGACGCCCCTCGGCGACGGCATGGCGTGGAAGGCAAAATACGCCGCGCTTGGTGTCATCGCTTTCGACAACCTGGCGATCCTGGACGGGATGAACGAGAAGGGGCTGGCGGTGGGTGCTTTCTATTTCCCAACGTTTGCCGAGTACACCAAAACCACGCCGGAGAATCGGGCGAAGTCGATGTCGATGTCGGACTTCCCGAACTGGCTGCTCACGAGCTTCGCCACGGTCGCTGAGGTGCGCGCTGTAGTCGAGGCGGGCAAGGTCGCTGTCGCACCGACCGTCCTTCCCGGCTGGCCGCCCGAGCCGCAACCTTTTCACTATGTCGTCTACGACAAGACCGGCGCCAGCATCGTCATCGAGCCGGTGAGCGGCACGCTGAAGATTCATGATAATCCCCTCGGCGTGATGTCCAATTCACCGACCTTCGATTGGCACATGACCAACCTGCGGAATTACATTGCCCTCAACCCGCGCAACATCCCGCCGGTCACGGTTGCGGGTGAAACCTTCAAGCAACTTGGACAGGGCTCGGGCATGCTGGGCTTGCCCGGCGACTTCACCCCGCCTGCACGGTTTGTTCGTGCCGCGGTGTACAGCGCAACGGCGATTCCTGAGAAGAATCCCGAGCGCGGCATCTTCCAGGTTTTCCACATCCTGAACAACTTCGACATTCCGGTGGGCGTTGCCCGTGAGGTGCACGCGGACCAGGTTCACACGGACTACACCATGCTGACCGTGGCACGCGATCCGCAGGCGCTCAAATTCTATTGGAAATCCTACGAGGACCAGACGGTCAGAAGCGTCGACATGAACGCGCTCAATCTCGACGCGAAGGGCGTCATCAAGATCTCGACGGCGGGAAAACAGCCGGTTCTCGACGTAACCTCCAAGATGAAATAGGAGCAGCTAACAACCGGTTGCAGCGGACGGTCCGCTGCGCGGCCCGCCGCTGAACCGGGGCGTTAGGCACAACAAGAACAATGGCGTGAACCAACCGTGAGACTTGTACGCAACACAGGCACCGACCGCGTCATCGACATGATCCGTCCAGGGATCGGGCGCGGTTATCGACTCGACGTGCTCACGCCCGCCTTGTCGCTCTTTGCCTTCGCGGAGATCAACCGCGAGGCGCGGGAGCTGGAAGGGTGCCGCCTCGTATTGCCTCCGAACGGTTCCGACGTTGCAATCCTGGGCACGGCCGCCGACCGCCCCGCACGCAACCGCCTGCAATCGCGCTGGCTGGCAAAGCGTCTGCTCCAGTGGATCGAAAACAAGGTGGAAGTCCGCCGCGCCTTGGGTCCGATCCCGCAAAGCGCGTTCGTCATCCGGAATTCAGACGGCCGCCCCGTACAGGCCCTCCTCGGTTCGCTGGCCTTCAGTACGGACGGTCTCGGGCTGACGCCGGGCAACCCGATGAACTTGATCCAGGCGTCCGAGACACCCGAAGAGGCGTCGCTATTGAGCCAGTGGTTCGATGCGCAGTGGTCCGCCCTTGCGGCCGACCCCGCCTCGAAGACCGCGCTGATCGACAGCTTGAAGGAACTGGCCGGGAACCGGGACCCGCTTCTTGTCTACGCGCTCATCCTGAACCACATCTTCCGCGACCGGGGGGACGAACTCGACGAGGAGCGCGTGGTCAAGTCCGCGACCGGCATCCGCAATACGGTGGTCTGGAAGAAGCTCTTCAAGTTCCAGCGCGACGGCGTCGTCGGGGCCATCGACAAACTCAACCGGTTCGGCGGCTGCATCATCGCCGACAGCGTCGGCCTCGGAAAAACCTTCGAGGCGCTGGCGATCATCAAATACCACGAGCTGCGCAACGACCGCGTCCTCGTGCTTTGCCCGAAGCGCCTGCGGGACAACTGGACGCTCTACAAGGCCAACGACCGACGCAACTTCCTGGCCCCGGACCGCTTCAATTACGACGTGCTCAACCACACCGACCTTTCGCGCGACGGCGGGCTCTCGGGCGACATCGACCTCGCGCACGTGAACTGGGGGAACTACGACCTCGTCGTCATCGACGAATCGCACAACTTCCGCAACAAGCGGACGCCGCGCCAGGGCGGGGAGACCCGCTACGACCGCCTCATGCGTAAGATCATCAAGGAGGGCGTGAAGACTCGCGTCCTCATGCTTTCCGCGACGCCGGTCAACAACCGCATGGCCGACCTGCGCAACCAAATCGCCTTCGCCACCGAGGGCGACGACACGGCCCTGCTCGACCACGGCATCGGAAGCATCGACAGCACCACGCGCCTTGCGCAGAAACAGTTCAACCGCTGGCTCGACCTCCTCGACAGCGAGCGCACGCCTTCGCGCTTGATCGAGATGCTGGGCTTCGATTACTTCACGCTCCTGGACCTCTTGACCATCGCGCGATCCCGCAAGCATATCGAGAAATACTACGGGATCGCCGAGACCGGGCGCTTTCCCGACCGGCTGAAACCGATCAACATCAAGGCAGACGTGGACCTCGCGGGCGAGTTCCCGCCCATCGCCGACATCAACCTCGAAATCCGCAAGCTGAACCTGTCGGCCTATGCGCCCCTTCGGTACGTGCTGCCGCACAAGCAGGAAGCCTACGACAAGAAGTACAGCACCGAGGTCAAGGGCGGGACGGGCTTCTTCCGCCAAGTGGACCGCGAAGAAAGTTTGATCCACCTCCTGCGCGTCAACGTGCTCAAGCGCATGGAAAGCGCCGTGCCGTCCTTCGCCCTGACTGTCGAGCGGCAGCTCCGCGACGTGGAGGCGACGCTGGCCCGGATCGAGAACCACGCCGAGGACATGGAGGAGATCGACATCGAGGACGTGGACATCGAAGACCCCGCCTTCGAGAGCTTACTCGTCGGCCGCAAGGTCAAGGTCCTCCTCAAGGACGTGGACCTCATCCGCTGGAAGCAGGACCTGATCGAGGACCGAAACCGGCTGGCGAATCTCCACGCCGCCGCCCGACAGGTTGACGCCGCGCGGGACGCGAAGCTCGACGCGCTACGCGAGATGATCGAAAGCAAGTGCCGCAACCCCATCAACCCCGGCAACCGGAAGGTGATCGTCTTCACCGCCTTTGCCGACACGGCCCGCTATCTCTACGACCGGCTCGCTCCCTGGGCCAAGAAGACCCTCGGCATCGACACCGCCCTGGTCACGGGCACGGGTAGCAACCAGACGACCCGCGAGGGTCTGCGGAAGGACCTCGCTTCGATCCTGTCCGCCTTCGCTCCCCGCTCTAAGGAGCGACCCGAGGAATACTCAAGCGAAGGCGAGATCGACCTGCTCATCGGAACGGACTGCATTTCCGAGGGCCAGAACCTCCAGGACTGCGACTGGCTCATCAACTACGACATCCACTGGAACCCGGTGCGGATCATCCAACGCTTCGGCCGCATCGACCGCATTGGCTCGCCCAACGACCGCATCCAACTTGTCAACTTCTGGCCCAACATGGAGTTGGAGGAGTACATCAACCTGGAGCAGCGCGTGAGCGGGCGCATGGTGCTCCTCGACATTTCGGCGACCGGCGAAGAGAACTTGATCGAGCAGCAATCCGGCAACCAGATGAACGACTTGGAGTACCGCCGCAAGCAACTCCTCAAACTCCAGGATGCCGTCATCGACCTGGAGGACCTTTCGACCGGCGTTTCCATTGCCGACCTAACGCTGACCGATTTCCGCATCGACCTGGCAGAGTACCTCAAGGCCCATCCCGGCATCCTGGAGAATCTCCCGACGGGCACCTGCGCGGTCACGACGACCACGGAGGCCGAAGTCCCGCCCGGCATCATCTTCTGCCTGCGGGCGGAAGGCGACGCCGCCAAGCGGACCACCGAGGCCGGGTATCCCCTCGCGCCGCACTACCTGGTCCACGTCGGCGAAGACGGCACGGTGCTCCTTCCCTACACCCAGGCCAAGCAAGTGCTCGACAGGGTGAAGCGCGTTTGTCTTGGGCGCGACATACCCGACGCCGAGGCCTGCGCCCGACTCGACAAGACCACGAAACAAGGCGAGGAGATGCGCAAGGCCCAAGAGCTTCTATCCGCCGCCGTCGCGTCGGTCGTAGGCAAGAACGAGGAGCGCGCCATGGCGAGCCTGTTCAAGCCCGGCGGCACCCACGCACTCAAGGGCGAATTCGCCGGGACCAACGACTTCGAGGTACTGGCCTACCTCGTGATCCTGCCGGAGGCCGCCGAATGAACGCCGCCGACCTCATCGCAGCCTTGGACCTTCCCGCGAGCGCGCAGGTGGAGCGGCGCGTCCCGAAGAAGCTCCTGCTCGAAAACGGAGCCCCCACGGCCGCCGACAAGCGGCACATCAACGACGGGATCGAGGAGCTGTTCTGGATCGCGGCCCTCAAGCCGACAACCATCGGCGTTCCCGAGTACCGCGACCCGGAGCGCGAATACCTCGAAATCGCCGTACTGCGGTTCACTCTTCGCGCCGGGGCCAAGACGACGCGCCTCGTGGAGTTGGTCCACCGCGCCGTGCCCTATCCGCTCCTCCTTTTGACGGAGCACGCCGGGCAGTTGGTTTTCTCGGCCGCGCACAAGCGCTGGGCGCAGAACGAGGCGGAAAAGACGGTGCTCGACGGCGACGTGGTCGCCGCCGACTGGGAGGTGGGGAGCGAGGCCCCGCAGCTTGAAGAGTTCCGAAAGGCGCTGGCGCTGGAGCGGCAACCGCACGGCACCCTGCGAGCACTCTACCAGGGGTGGGTGGACACGCTGGTCGCCTTCAAGGCCGCCCGGCTGACGGGCAGCTTCACGCCAGCGGCCGACCAAGAGCGGGCCACGGCGAGGCAGGACGCGCTTCGAGAGTGTTCCCGGCTGGAAACGGAGATGACCCGCCTGCGCGCGGCGGCGGGGAAAGAGAAGCAGATGGCGCGGCGGGTGGAACTCAATCGACAGATTAGCTTCCTTTCCAACCAGTTAACAGAACAACGAGCTCTGCTTTAGGCGAGAACGACGATCATGAGATACGAATACTTGATACAAAAGGATGCATCTCCAACGGCTTCAATAAAAGCCCTGCTCGCAAGAGAGATGCATCACCGCCAATACAATACGGTATGCGCAGCCATGGCCTATGTAACCATTGCTGGGCTCCGCGACGTTCTCGGCCTACTTCTATCGCCGCCTGTCCGCTCACAATGGCTTATAGGATTGGATGACGCGCTAAGTCAGCCTGGAGCCATTGAGCTTTGCTTGTCCCTCGAATCTTCAGATGTTCGGGTTGCTTCCTTCGAGCACGAAGCCCGGAGATTCCACCCCAAGGTGCTCTACCTTTTAGACTCCACCCATCGTTCCAGGGCCTTCATGGTGATTGGCTCCGCCAATCTGACCAAACACGCCTTGGCCGGAAATGCCGAATCCATAGTCCTGCTGCATGCAGACTCATCCTCCGACAAACGAGAACTCGATTCGATTTGGGCTGATGTCTGGAGACTTGGCCGTCCTTTGAAGCGTGGCGAGTTAGACCACTACAGGTCACAATTCACTGATAGCTCTCGGTTCAGGCGCGAAGCTCGCCGGTCGCGTGCGGGCCTACGCCTTGGGCAAGCGAAGCGCAAAACACGAGAAGTCCTTGCTGATGATATGGCTGAAGTAGACCCCGGCACAGCCACGGTGTGCTGGATCGAGTGTGGATATGTAACCGCGATGGGACGAGAGCTGGAGTTCAAAGCAGAACAAGGGCTGTTCTTTGGTCTAAACCCACACGGCGGAGATCCGACATACCTGAATTACAGGGTGTCCAATGGGACGACCGTGCAGCTTCGGATGAAATATCAAGGTAACCATATGTGGCGTCTCCAAATGACGAAAGAGGTTCCGGAGGTTGCAGAGGGGCTACGACCTAGGCAAAAGGGCAAACTGATGCGTTCGCCATGGGTCGCTGTGTTTGAGAGACTTCGAACGAAGGACACGTATCGCCTTTATTTCGTCAAGCTTCGCTCGGCGTCGTTTCGGCAATTAAAGGAGCGATCCGAAAGGCACGGCACGATTGGAAGAACGACGGCGAGAGAGTATGGCTGGTTCTGAGAATGCAGATGACAACAAGGGCACAACGATGATGAAGAAGTTCACCGCTAATGCCGAGGGTCTTGCGGACGATGCTGTCGCGCAAAATATCGCCAAGCTCAAGGCGCTCTTCCCCGAACTCGTCACCGAAGGACCGGAGGGCGTTACGGTCAACGTGGACGCGCTCAAGGCGCTGGTGGACGACAAGACTATCACCGACGCCGAGGAGAAATACGGTCTCAACTGGCACGGCAAGCGACGCGCGCGGCAGCTCGCCCTCACACCCTCGACCGGGACGCTCCGGCCTTGCCCCGAGGAGAGTGTGGACTGGGATACCACACAGAACCTGATGATCGAAGGCGACAACCTCGAAGTCTTGAAGCTCCTACAAAAGAGCTACGCGGGCAAGGTGAAGCTCATCTACATCGACCCGCCGTACAACACCGGCAAGGACTTTGTCTACCCGGACAACTTCCAGGACAACATCCGTAACTACCTGGAACTGACCAGCCAGGTGGAAGGCGGTCGGCAGATGAGCAGCAACACCGAGGCCAGCGGGCGATTCCACACCGACTGGCTGAACATGATGTATCCGAGGCTGAAGCTGGCTCGAAGCCTTTTGACTCAGGACGGCTTGGTGTTCGTGAACATTGATGACATGGAGGTCCACAATCTCCGGCATGCAATGAATGACGTGTTTGGAGAAGAAAATTTCATCGCAAACGTGGTGTGGCAAAAGAAGTATACGCGTGCCAATGACGCTCAATTCTTTTCGGACAACCACGATCACATCCTTGTGTTCGCCCGCAGTCGTGATAACGCCAAGATCCTCTTACAGCCAAGATCCGAAGACCAGAAGGCGGCGTACAGCAATCCTGACGGGCACCCAAAGGGCCTTTGGAAGGCTACGCCCTTACATGCGAAGAGTGGGACCGATACCTCGCCCTATGTATTTTCTAACGGCATTAAGTGGAGTCCGCCTCCAGGAACATATCGTCGTTATTCCGACGACACGATGGCAAGGATGGACGGTGGGAACGAAATATGGTTCGGACCAGATGGGAAATCCACCCCATCCAGAAAGAGTTTTTTATCAGAGGTTAAGCAAGGTGTCACGCCCGTCACAATCTGGACGCATGACGAAGTAGGACACAACCACGAAGCCAATAATGAGGTAAAGGAATTAGTTGGTGGAGGTGTTTTCGATAACCCAAAACCGACTCGTCTTCTTCGGAGAATCCTTCAGATTAGCACCACCCCTGACAACTCTGAACTCGTATTGGACTTTTTCGCGGGATCGGGGACTACAGCCCACGCGGTCATGGCACAGAACGCCGGTGACGGCGGCAAACGCCGTTGCATCCTCGTCCAACTCCCCGAACCGCTCGATCCGGAAAACAGAGATCAAAAGGTCGCCGCCGAGTTCTGCAAGAAGCTGAGGAAGCCGCTCAACATCGCCGAGCTGACGAAGGAGCGCCTGCGCCGGGCCGCCAAGAAGGTTAAGGAAGAGAATCCCATGTTCGCGGGCGACGTGGGCTTCCGGATCTTCAAGTTGGATTCCACGAATATCAAGGAATGGGAACCGAAGAGCGAGGATCTTTCCAAGACACTCACGGATGCTGTCGAGCATCTGAAGACTGACCGCACCGAAACGGACATCCTGTACGAAGTCCTCCTCAAGCTCGGCCTCGACCTTTGTGTGGCCATTGAGAAACGGGCAATCGCGGGTAAGGACGTGCACGCCATAGGCGGTGGCGTCCTGATCGCCTGCCTTGCGGAGAAGATCACGGCCGCCGAGGTGGAGAATCTGGGCAGGGGCATCGTCGAGTGGCACAAGGCCCTCGCCCCGGCGGGCGACACGACCTGCGTCTTCCGCGACAGCGCCTTCGCCGACGACGTGGCCAAGACGAACCTCGCGGCGATCCTCGAACAGAACGGCATCGCCAACGTGAGGAGCCTGTAGCCGATGAAACTGCACTTCGAGCCCAACCTGGACTACCAGCTCGACGCCATCGAGGCGGTCTGTGACCTCTTCCGGGGCCAGGAGATTTGCCGGACGGAGTTCACGGTCACCCGCGATCCCCTGGACCCGCAAAGCCGGTTGTTCGAGATGGACGACCTCGGCATCGGCAACCGGCTTACCCTGCTCGACGACGAGATCGTCAAGAACCTGAAGGACATTCAGCTCCGCAACGGCCTTCAGCCTTCGGAAGAGCTGGCCTCCGGCGACTTCACCGTGGAGATGGAGACCGGGACCGGCAAGACCTACGTCTACCTGCGCAGCATCTTCGAGCTGAACAAACGCTACGGGTTCACCAAGTTCGTCATCGTCGTGCCCTCGGTGGCGATCAAGGAGGGCGTATATCACTCCATCGAGATTGCCGAGGAGCACTTGAAGGGGCTCTACGCGGGCGTCCCCTTCGACTACTTCCTCTACGACTCCTCGAAGCTCGGCCAGGTGCGCAATTTCGCCACCAGCGCGAACATCCAGATCATGGTGGTGACGGTCGGGGCCATCAACAAGAAGGACGTGAACAACCTCTACAAGGACAGCGAGAAGACCGGCGGTGAAAAACCCATCGACCTAGTCCGGGCGACGCGGCCCATCATCATCGTGGACGAGCCGCAAAGCGTGGACGGTGGTCTTTCGGGTGCGGGCAAGCAGGCGCTCGACGCCATGAACCCGCTTTGCACCCTGCGCTACTCGGCCACGCACGTGGACAAGCACCACATGGTCTACCGGCTCGACGCCGTGGACGCCTACGAGAAGAAGCTGGTCAAACAGATCGAGGTCGCCTCGGCCACCGTGGAGCACGCACACAACAAGCCCTACGTGCGCCTGGTTTCGGTGAGCAACAAGCGCAACGTCATCTCCGCGAAGATCGAGGTGGACGCCGAGACGGCCAGCGGCGTCAAGCGGCGCGAAGTGACGGTCCAGGACGGCGACAACCTGGAGCAGACTACCGGGCGCGCCCTCTACGCCGACTGCCGCGTCGGCACGATCCGCATCGAAAAGGGCAACGAGTACATGGAGCTTCGCGTCCCCGGCGAGGACCTCATCCTGCGGCCGGGGCAAGCTTGGGGCGACGTGGACGCTATGGCCGTGCAACGGGAGATGATCCGCCGGGCCATCCGCGAGCACTTGGACAAGGAGAAGCGCCTGCGACCCCACGGCATCAAGGTGCTGACGCTCTTCTTCATCGACGAGGTCGCCAAGTACCGGCAGTACGACTCGGATGGGAACGCCATCAAGGGCGAATACGCCAAGATGTTTGAGGAGGAGTACCGGCGCGCCGCGAGGCTTCCCGAGTACAACACGCTCTTCAAGGAAGTGGACCTGACGCGCGCCGCCGAGGAGGTCCATAACGGCTACTTCTCCATCGACAAGAAAGGCGGCTGGACGGACACCGCCGAGAGCAACCAGGCGGGCCGCGACAACGCCGAGCGGGCGTACAACCTCATCATGAAGGAGAAGGAGAAGCTGCTCTCCTTCGAGACGCCTCTCAAGTTCATCTTCTCTCACTCGGCCCTGCGCGAGGGTTGGGACAACCCCAACGTCTTCCAGATTTGCACCCTGCGCGACATCCGCACCGAGCGCGAACGCCGCCAGACCATCGGGCGCGGCCTGCGGCTCTGCGTGAACCAGGAGGGCCAACGGCTGCGCGGCTTCGAGGTCAACACGCTGACCGTCGTTGCCACGGAGAGCTACGAGGACTTCGCCGAGAACTTGCAGAAGGAAATCGAGGAAGACACGGGCATCCGCTTCGGCATCGTCGAGGAGCACATCTTCGCTGCCGTCGCGGTCACCGACAAAGACGGCAAGACGGCCCCCCTTGGCTTCGAGCAGTCCAAGGCGTTGTGGGAACACCTCCAGGCCAAGGGCTATATCGACAAGAAGGGCAAAGTGCAGGACTCGCTCAAGAAGGCCCTCAAGGACGGCACGCTCGAAGTACCGGAGGAATTCGCCGGGCAGCTCGACCAGATCGCCCACGTCCTCAAGAAGCTGTCCGGGCGGCTGGAGATCAAGAACGCGGACGAGCGCCGCCAGGTGCGGCCCCGGCAGGCCGTGCTCCAGAGCGCCGAGTTCAAGGCGCTATGGGACCGCATCAAGCACAAGACCACCTACCGGGTGCAGTTCGACAACGAGCGGCTGGTGCGGGACTGCGCCAAGGCGCTGCGGGACGCCCCGGCGATCCCAAAGACGCGGCTCCAGTGGCGCAAGGCCGACCTCGCCATCGGCAAGGCGGGCATCGAGGCCACCGAGCGCGAGGGCGCGGCCACGGTCGTCCTCGACGAAGCGGACATCGAGTTGCCGGACCTGCTGACCGACCTCCAGGACCGGACCCAGCTCACGCGCCGCAGCATCCACCGAATTCTGACGGAGAGCGAGCGACTCGACGACTTCAAGCGCAACCCCCAGCAGTTCATCGAGCTGGCGGCGGAAGCCATCAACCGCTGCAAGCGGCTGGCCATCGTGGACGGCATCAAGTACCAGCGCCTCGGCGACGAGCACTACTTCGCCCAGGAGCTGTTCGAGCAGGAGGAACTGACCGCCTACCTGAAGAACCTGCTCGACGCCCATAAGTCCGTCTACGAGCAGGTGGTCTACGACTCAGGCACCGAAGCCGAGTTCGCCGATCAACTGGAGAAGAACACGGCCATCAAGGTGTACGCCAAGCTGCCCGGCTGGTTCACCGTGCCGACGCCGCTGGGCGGCTACAACCCGGACTGGGCGGTGCTCGTGGAGCAGGAAGGCGAGGAGCGCCTGTACTTCGTCGTCGAGACCAAGGGAACGGCACTCTTCAGCGATGCCCTGCGGCCGATGGAGCAGGCCAAGATCGAGTGCGGGCGGGAGCACTTCAAGGCGCTGGAGGTTCGAGAGGCGCCTGCGCGCTATGTCGTGGCAAGCTCCGTGGAGGAGTTCCTGGAGCAGGCGCGATGAGCGCCCGGAATCAGGTGCGAGAGTTCGATGTGTGCCTAACAACCGGTTGCAGCGGACGGTCCGCTACGCGGCCCGCCGCTGAACCGGAGCGTTATCCGGACATAAGGAGGAACCCCTGAGCGAACATGTCTTCGCGTTCGGTTCGAACATGTGCCCGTCTCCGCTTCAATAAGCGCAGCCAGGATGGCTCGGGTAAGGCAAACGTTGAGCCGGACCCGGCGGGAGAAGTGTGGGGCGTCCTCTATGCGCTTCCAGACCATCACCTGGCTGTTCTGGATAGAGGGGAGGGTCAGGGCTACGCTCGTCGGCGTGAGATCGTGCGGACACGAGCTGGAGCCGACGTACACGCTTGGGTCTACGTCGCCGTCTCGCCCGCTGCCGACCCGACGCTCCGGCCGTACGGGTGGTACAAGCGCTTCTTAGTCGAGGGCGCGCGGGAACATAGGCTGCCGGATCCTTACGTGAAAACGCTTGAGGCCATCGAGTCTATGGACGATCCTAACGCCGCACGCGATCGCCAGAAGCGGTCGTTGAGCTGTGAAGCAGCCGGATAACTTCCGGATGCAGGCGGCGGCGGGCGCCCTGCGGTCGGCCCTCATCGGGGCTGACGCGTCGCCCGCCGCGCCTGATCCGGCGCGTTCGGCGGACGGCGATGGAAGCGAGCAAGTGAGGGCAAACCTCGCGAGACGCCCCACAGATGTCACGGCAAGCCGCCCAGTCGAGCGAAGGCAAGAGGCCAAGTGCCACCGGGCGCGGGGTCGGGGCGGCGCAACCTTCGGGGCCATCGGCTGGGGTCACGAGAGCTCATGGTTCAGGGGTCGTCCTCTCAGGTCCGACGCGCGGGGCTGCGCCAGGCAGGGGAAGCGCGGCGGGCCACGACGGAGGCGCGAAGAAATCAGGGCAGCGCGCGGCGGCTACGTCGAGGGCTGGCGCGTGGCAGGGGCAGTGAGCCGTCGAACATCGCGCTCCACCGGCTCGGGGCTCGCGTTGCTCGCCCCGCCCGGTGAGCGCGAGCGTTAGACGGCGAACAGCTATGAACATCGCATGTCTGGGATGGGGATCGTTGATCTGGGATCCGCGCTCATTGCCGATTCAGCGCCAGTGGTTTGAGGATGGGCCCTTTGTGCCTGTCGAGTTCACCCGCCAGTCGTCGGACGGCCGCATCACTCTCGTGGTCGAGCCGACGGCTGCGCCCGTGCGGGTGCTGTGGGCTCTGATGCTTCCCACTGAGCTTCAAGCGGCAAAGGAGGCGCTTCGCGACCGCGAGGGCATCACCGGCAATGACTGGAGGTCCCGCATCGGATCCTGGGAGCGGAGTGAAGTGACCCCTCAGCTCGTGGCCGGGCTCTCCGACTGGGCGCAGGCGCATGGTCTCGATGCGGCGGTGTGGACGGCACTTGGGCCCAAGTTCAACGGTAACGACACGTCGCCGACGGTGGATCAGGTCGTCCAGTATCTCCGGACGCTTACCGGTGCCACGAGGGACAATGCAGAACGATATGTGCGTTGCGCCCCCCGTCAGATCGACACTGCGTATCGCCGGCGTATCGAGGCAGAGTGTGGTTGGTCACACCGTGAATGCGGGTCGAGCGCCGTCTAACAACAGCATGCAGCGGACGGCGCTGCGCGCCGCCGCTGATGCTGCCCGTTCGCCGCACGGCGATCGAGTCTCGCGCCCGAGGGCAGCGACGGTGTGGCGGCATTGAAGACATCGGACGACCGGTGGCATCGAGGAGAGGCAGATCGACCCGGCCGAGACAAGGCTCGGCGATCGAGGTGGCGCAGCATCGGGGTGACCCGTTGCGATCCCTAGCCCGCCGTGGGTAGCGAAGAACACGGATCTGATGCCGGGCGGCGTCGCCAGGCAGATCGTCGGCGCAGCGTGCGGTCCGACGGCCACGTGGCAACGGGCCAGTGCCGCGCGTCGCGTGACGGCAGGGGGTCGCTGAGTGAACAGCTCCGTGGCGTCGAACCCGCCAGTGGAGCGGGCGCGGGGAACGGCTCGTGGTGGTGCCCGGTCGGGCGGCCGCGCCGCTCACCGGCGCGTT